>NZ_JBEGIJ010000003.1:0-43220 GCF_040675825.1 Microbacterium sp. LWH12-1.2 | reverse complement strand
CTGTAGCAGGAGCGGGGCTTGAACCCGCGACCTCACGATTATGAGTCGTGAGGATTTGGTCTAGTTTGACTTGCTTTTGGTCTAACTATGGGTGTAACTTGTCTATATCGACCTATGGGAAACCACTGGAAACCATGGGTTGGGATACACCTAGGGATACACCTAGCCAGACCAAGGAGACGCACGTGAACAGTCATGGAGAACTCATCGAGGAGGCTGCGAACTGCAACGGGCAGGAAGCCCTGGAAGCGGTTCGGTCAATCTCCCGGATGCCCGACCGCCGCGAGGTGGTCCCGATTGATGAGCCGGTGCGCCGCCACGCCTATCTCAAGGGTTACGAAGCCGCAATGGACGACGTGCGCGCTCGGCTACCACATCGCCCCGTGGCTCCTGCCCATCAGAGCGAACCTTCCGACGCGCAGGTGGACGTAGCGATTCGTGCATATGACGAAAGCACGCGCGGGGAGTATGCACAATGGGGAGCAATGCGCGCCGCCCTACGTGCTGCTGCCGCCGCATCCTGACACGTATCTGACTGACCAAGTACAACCAACGCAGTGAAAGGAGCAGCGATGATCCGCTTGCGGAACATCCATAGAAGACCAACGCACGTCGGCGTAATCAATCAACAGATGTGGTCGGCGCATGGCAGACGGAGTGGTCAAAGGAGACCCAGTGTCCCGAGAATTTCTAACTGAACAGACATGGATCGCGCTGATGGTGGCAACCTTTTCGAGGGTCTGAGTTCGATGCTCAGCAGTGCACATGAACAACCGGCAGAGGAGAGCAGAAGACATGACTGACGACAGTGTGATCGGGGAAGCCGTGAAACGAGAAGTGCTAGCTCGAGCATTGTATGCCGAGTACCGCGAGCGATCCCCGGGCACCCTGACATGGGAGAACGACTGGAAGGCCGACGAGTTCAAGGCGCAGGCTGATCGAATTCTCGCGCATCTGCCACGGACGATCGACACACTTCGCCCGCAGAGCGAACCATCAGACGCGCAGGTGCTCGCAGCGCTGAACGCGTACAACGAGCGCAATCCGGGTCGAACGATTTCGGACTGGTCTGATGAGAGCGTGGCGAACATGCGTGCCGCACTGCGTGCGGCTGGTTCCGTGGAGCAGGAAGAGGGCGATTGATGGGTGACTCATGTTGAAGCGCGACATAACCAAGAACCCGGCCACCGGACTGTATGAGTACATCTTCGAACTTGCCCCCACGTACACACCCGAGGGCAAGAAGATCCGGCACCGCAAATCGGTGCGGCGGAAGAACAAGAAGGAACTCATCGCGGAAGTAACCCGGCTTGAGAAACAACTACTCGAGCACGGCGAACTGATCATCGCTTCCATGACCGTGAAGCACTGGTTTGATCGGTGGCTTGAGGATGCGGCTAAGGAGAAACGCCCGAACACGATGACCAACTATCGGTCTGTCGTGAAGACGCACATCATCCCCGCGCTTGGACCCAACACGAAGCTTGACAAGATCGGTGCCGACAAGATCCGACACGTCTACAAGCTCATGGGCGACAAGGGTCTGTCATCCACGTACATGCTCAACGCGCACCGCATCATGTCATCCTCATTCCAGGACGCGCTACGGGAACGGAAGATCAACGTCAACCCGACCACGCTCGTCAAGCCGCCACGGAAAGCACTCGTGACTCTCGACGTGCTCAACACGGATGAGGCGCGCGAACTGTTGCGCTACGTGTCCGAGATTCCAGGTGGTGCACGATGGGCCGTATCGCTACTCACGGGTTTGCGTCGCGGTGAAGCGGTCGGACTCGAATGGGACCGCGTGGGCGACATGATCGACCTGTCGTGGCAGATGCAACGGCTCACATACACGCACGGATGCAAACCGCACTGTGGCCGCAAACGCGGTGCGGACTGCAATGAATCGTTCTTCGAGATACCGGTTGGCTACGAAGCTCGACAAGTCGCGGGAGGATTGCACCTTGTGCGCCCGAAGTCATCCTCGGGGTGGCGGATCATCCCACTCGTCGAGCCTTTGCGATCCATCATGGAGCGGTACATTGCGGCATCTCCCCCACACGCGAACGGCCTTGTGTTCACGCATGGGGACGGGCGCGCGATCGACCCAGACCAAGACACCAAGGCATGGAACAAGGTGCTGCAAGACGTGTTCCCTGGTCGCCAAGTGCGGCTACATGATCTGCGACACACGGCCGTTGACCTCATGCTTGAGGCCGGCGTTGCGGAAGATGTCATCCTGGAAATCTTCGGATGGTCCGCGCGCATCATGGCTCGTTCGTACAAGTCGAAGGGCAACAAGAAGCGGCTCACGGGCGGCATGGATAAGATGGCCGCACTCATCGGAGGGGTAAGCAAATGAGCGAGTATCAGGCGACAAACGGGACGTGGGTCATACGGAATGGCGGGATGCTCGGATTCGGCCCCACTCGCGAAGCGGCAGGCAAGCGCGCTGGCTACGGATCGGGGGGGCGCGTGACGGACATTTTCCTCTCGCCCGCAGAGTGGGAGGCGTTGGAGGAGTTCATGAAACAGCCGCCAACCTAACCAGACCAGCGAAACTGACGCGCCCCCATCCGGGAACCTACGTAAGTAACACCACGTAGCCGGGTGAGGGCGCGTTTTTCGAACGCGTGAACAAGCTTCGGCTCCACACCCAACTCCTCAGCAATCGCATCCGGTGCAGGGTCCAACGCCTCAGCCGCAATGTACTCAGACGGCTCAATCAGCAAACACGCCGCGTAGTAATCAGCCGCTTCCTCATACTTCGGATTGCCATGACACTGATGGTCATAGAACGCATGACCCAACTCGTGAGCTAACACGGTGCGTTGTTCCACGGGAGTCAGATTGAAGTCGTAGACAACGATCTTCCGCACCGAGTCGTAGAAACCTCGACACTCTGTATCTATGTGCGCTACATGCACTGTCACGCCCAGCGACGCTGCGTGGGCGATCAGGTCTCGCATATCATTCCTTCGGCGGCGTCTCCGGGCCATCATCCGCCGCCGCATGCAGCGGTGGCGTGATGTGTCCTATATAAGTCACGTTGTCATCCTGAGTCAAGGTATACGCCCCCTCAGACACGCCATGCTCGGCCAGCAGCTTGGCCATCCCGCCGTAATCGTTCAGAGCCTCTTCGGCCATCTCCCCCGCCGACTCGTTCATCGCAGCGGCAAGACGTTCCAGCTCCGAGACGGTGATCGCGTTCTCGCCATACTCGCGCCGTTTGATGTTCGCCTCAGCAATACCCGACAGTTCCGCCAACTCAACGCGTGACAGTCCCGCCTTCGCACGCTTAGAACGCACCACCTTGCCCAGTCGCACGTCAAACTCACTGATGATCTTTACTGGCCGTCCCATGCAACCCACTTTAGACCTGATGTTGGTCTAGGTAAACCCAAAAAAGTTTCATATGGTCTTGCGTTGGTCTAACTAGACCTGATACGGTCGTTTCATGACCCAGAACATCCCACCCAGGAGAAGGCCCACTGCGGCTGAAGATGTTTCACCGTTGACCGCCGGTCGCCGTGAAGCTGACGCACTGACTCGTTCCATGCGGGACGTTTCAGTTCGTGAGCTTCTGGTGGCCGGCGGTCTTCGTGCATTGACACCACGGGAGCTGCTGCGATGACCGATCCCGTACTCGCGCCTTGCATCCTCGCGTACTCGATCCCCAACTTCGCGAAAGCCGTCGACCTGTCCATCGAGAAGGTCAGACAGCACATCAACCGGGGCGAACTCGTCCCCTCCTACGTGGACTCCAAACCGCTAATCATGCGGGAAGAAGGCGAACGCTGGCTACGAGCCAGACCCGCCGAAAAGCAAGACGGCTGATCCCCGTTACCTGATCCGGCTCTACCGACTCGCTGTTGGTAGCGCTACTCGTCGACCCTTCGCGGTTGGCAAATCCCCAGCTCGTCCCAAGGAGGACGAAGGGATGAACAGAACTTGCAGGAGTAGACGCGTCACGCAGACGGCTCCGATACCTGTAAGCGGGATCGTGCACAACCTCACCGACCACCTGTCGGCCAACAGTGCACGTGAGCAGACCACCACAGAAGCGGATCACCTTTTTCGGGGTGTAGCTGGCTGGACGCCATAGGTGCGATGGGCGTAGGGCTTGGGGTGTGGAGTTCAAATTCTTTTGACAGTTCGCCGCCATAGATGTACGGGCGGAACCAGCCGCGATGGGTCAAGCGGATAGCGCGGGTTGGTCACCGCGAACCATTCCACAGGGTTAGTGGAAGCCCTCGAGCCTGTAATCGGTCGACTCGGAGTATCACCGAGCGAGGGCACAAGTCGAGCTGACGACGTTTTGCGGGTAGCTCCCGGAAGACAATCAGCGGCCTGGGTTGTTTGGCAACGACCGATGTACACGGATGATGCGGGTTCAAGTCCCGTCCAGGCGCTCGGGTCTGCGGTTCTGAGGATGTAGCGGGCAGGGGTGTCCGTGTTCTCCCATGACCCTGGGGGCTGATGCTGCAAACATCAGCCCCCAATCTCATTTTCTTACCCGAAGCAAAGGAGCTTGCCATGAATGATGTAGCGACAATCAGCGAACTTGAGCTGATCGTTTTTGGTGCTGATGATTTGAAGTGCGAGTCCTCACATACGGATGCGATCACCGAGCCGTGCAGCCACACCGTCGTGGCTCGAGCACGAAAGAGGTGCGACGGATCTACAACCCTGTGGTGCACGGGTGCTCACGCTTCGGGTACGCGAGCAATGGCACTTGGTACGCACATTTGCGCCAACTGCCGAGCCAATGTCAATGCTTGCTGGTCGGTGATCTCGATCTGATGTGCGCCTACAAGGACGTAACGCTTGCACCGGATGACATTGAGTGGTCTACGGATCGCCCAACGAATCCGGTCAAGGAGGCCGTGTTTGATGACGCGTGTTTCCGCAGCATTCTCACAGATAAGGGTGCACGCGAAACCTTGGAACTGTTTCACAAGTTTCACCGCGACATTGCAAACCAACTGATTGTGCGTGCTGTGACTGATGCGTGCGAGTCGGAGTGGACGAGACGTGCGGTGCATGTGTGTCGGGCTGCGAAAGTACGGCGTGATGTTGCGCGGCGTGTGTTTCAAGTCGAGCACGGCGTGGCGGCTGAGTTGGAGTTTCGTCAAGCGTTGCGGCGTAAATACCCGCGTGCCGTATGGGGATCAGACATGGAGGAAGCGCGATGAGGGAAGTATTCGGTCAGTTGGCGATGGGTTGGGGTTCGCTCGGATCAACAGAGTCATACGCGGCGACGCAGAAGCGAACGGCTCGACAGGAAGCACTGCATGTTGCCGCGGTGTCTCGACGTCGTAAAGCGAAGCGTGGAGGCAAGCGATGACCAGTGGCGAAGAACTGATCGAGGAAGCCGCAAAGGCGCTGTTTATGGATGGAGACGGGCTGGATTCTTCGCCCGAAACTCGTGCCATCTGGGAGCCGCGAATCCGTGCCGCTCTCGCCGTGTTTGAGAAGGCGCGCGGTCCGATGTGTATCTGCACCTCGGCTATCGCAGGCATCAGTGACGGCCCAAACGTTGACTGCCCGCACCACGGGCAGGGCGAGACTTGGCAAAAAGTGTCACGCGGATTCGACGGGACTCGACGCGCGTACGAAGCGTTGCAGGATACGACCGTCCGGGCCGTTCTAATGTGCGCCCATTGCGGCGATACGGCTCCACGGGTGCCGAGCCGAAGGATCGCGTTGGGATCAGAAACAGAAGGTGTGTGATGACAAGACGTGAAGAACTGATCGCGTTCATGAAGAGGATGACTCCGGTCGCACATGATCCCCTAGCTCAATTCGTGGCCGAGATGTGGGCGTTGAAGTTCATGCGGGAATTCCCGGACTTCGAGAAGGCGCACGCCCCGACCGACGACGAGCAGGAAGCCGCACAGCGACTGCTCAGCGACGTAAACCCTCAGCACCGTCCGGCGATCGCAAGCATGCTGTCCGATGACATTCGTATCGTCGCGAGCGCGGTGATCAGGAAGGTGCGCACTGCGGGTCTGGAGGTCGAACCGTCTGATGCGCAGGTGCAGCGCTTCATCGCCCTCGTGAAGCTCCTGAAGTACGACCTGGAACGGCCGGGCGAAAGCGGAGTTGTGCTTATGCCCCCTTACCTGATTCACCGACTCAACCAGGCGCTTGAAGTTGTGTCCGATGCCTAAGCGCACGTTCTGTCATGTGCGGCATATCTGCCACCACTGGTTTGAAGACGAGTGCAGCACGGCCTGTGACGAGGGAAGGCATGATCACGCGATCAACTCCCCAACATGCCCTGATGAACCCGCCGTACCAAAGGAAGCATGATGGATGACGTCGCCACTGCACGGGTCAACCTGCAACACCGCATCCGTTCGCTCGCATGGGTACAGAGGTTCGGCACACTCGCACACATCGAACAATGCACCCAAAACGTGTTAGCCGCACGATGGGCACTCGCACACGCACAAGCACGAGAAACAGGAGACGACGCATGAACGAATTCGTGGCAAGCAACGGAGTCAAGGTCTGGGTAGATGGCATCTCGGGAATCGTCAGCGTGGCGAGTTCGAATGTCAAGACTTTCCCCACGGAACGCATCGACCCCGTGGACGCCATTGCCCTGCGCGAGTTCTTCCAGCATGAGCGTGACGAAGAACTCGGGCGGTGGCGATCGACCATCGATGCGAACTGGACGGCAGCCCTCGATGCGGAAACTGGGTGGGTCCAGTTTCGGAAAGACGATGGACTCCACGAGTTCTCCATGACCAAGAGGAACCCGTCGCTTACTGGGTGGTCATCTTGCCTGCAAGCGATTGGGCGCGAGTATCTCGATGCTCACCCGGAGCGCAAGCCTTGGGAAGATGCGACACCCGGACAAGTCTGGGATGTCGACTTGGAGTATGGCGGGGTGCGGGCGGTCGTCGTCTACTCTGCGCGCCACGCTGAACCGATTGCCGTGTTCCGCGACCCGTACACGCAAGTTGAGTACGAGACGGATGACAGCACTATTCGCGATGCCCGTCGCATCTACCCGGAGTCTGACCATGTCTGAGGATGAGATTTTCCGTCGTACCGCAGCCGCATACCCCGCACACATGGTCGAACGCATCAACATCAACCACATGTGGAACGAAATCGGGCACGCACTCGGGAACACGGTCACATTCATGAGCGACAACGAACGCGAAAGGCTGATGCGATGAAGAACCAAGTCGCATCTCTCCCAAGAGTCGACATGGCCAGCCTCAGAATCTCAAAGCACGCCGTAGAGCGCGCCCTGGATATGGGCATCGAAGGCGACGAGATCGTCGGCACAATCACGAAACCCGAGTACGGGTACTGGTCGAACAAGCATCAGGCGTGGTGCGCGAAACGGGGACGCGTGGCCATTGGATTCCGAGCCGAAGATCACGATCCAAACAGTTGGGTATTGCTTACGGTGCTGTGGGCTACGGAAGACGCGTGGGAACAAGACGCGGCCGTTGCTCCATTGTCAACCGGTCGCAGTCTCAAGAAAGGCTGGGAGAAATGATCCCCTTGCGTTACGCGGCATTCCTAGCCGGCGCAACCACACTTTTGTGTCTCGCGCAAACACCCAACAGCCCCGCAACCATCTGGTTGACGGGGTTCTTTTTCATCTGCTTCGGGACAGTCATTTTGACATGCCGCGAACCAAAGACAAGGAGACACTGACGTGCACTACGCAATCGTGAACCGGCATCGCGAAGGCACCGAATCAGACCTGCAAGTAGACCGGGTCTACACCGGTTTCTGGACTATCGCTGCTGCCGAATCATACAACGAGCGGTTCCCAACGCCTGAATACAACTTGATCGTTCCTTGGAGTGTGACATGAACGCTTTCACGTTCCCGCTGCGTCAACACATCTGGCAGGAAGACGGCATCTGGTGGCTCAACACCGGACTCGTCAACATCCCGCACCCGACATGGGCCGACGCATGGTCCCACGCGGCTTTTATTCATCGCATCAGGACCGAGGTGTGACATGACCATCGACCAGGCGCGCAACACACTCAGCGTCAAACTCGTCGACCTCGCATTCGCCCAACGATCAGGCGACCCAACACGCATCCAACACGCACAAGACGCCGTAGAACATGCCGAAAAAGTGCTCGTTGAAGTCACACTGCGCGACGAAGGCGGCTGGAAGCCATGACGAGCAACCGGGGTCAGAACGTGTACTGCGGATTCTGCGGCCACATCGGAAAGGTCTATGCCAGCGAAAGGCACCCCATCTCATGGTGGGTCGACAAGCTCAAATACGAGCACGCAGACGAGACGCACAGCTAATGAACTGCCCGGTTTGCAAGGGTCACGGCTGGTATCTCTACTCGCGTGATCCCGACCTTGACGACCTCTGCTCATGTCCAGCCGGTGACCAACTCAGATCACCCGGCGAAATGACACTCAAGCTACTCATGAACGCATTCAACGAAGAGAGAACGCTGTGACTTTGACCCCAGTCTGGCCGTGCGATCGAGGAACCGGGCGACCGATCGGATATCACAACTACACGGCAACTCAGCATGGAGTTTGCTGCACCTATTGCGGAAAGCGGGCCTGAACGGTGATCGACTACTCAATGCCTGACGAGATTTACCATGCGCGCCCCGAGCTATCCAGCACCGGGGCGCGAACACTTCTCCCTGAGTTCAAGGGTTCGCCGGCCAAGTTTATTTGGGAGAAATCGCACCCGAGAACGTCACGCGCGTTCGACATCGGGCATGCAGTCCACGCGAAAGTGTTGGGCACAGGGTTGCAGGCGGTTGCATACCCGGAAGACCTGCTCGCATCGAACGGTGCCGCATCCACGAAGCTCGCCAAAGACTGGGCGCAGGAACAACGCGACAACGGTTTCGTGCCCATGAAGTCCGTCGAAGTGAACGTCATCAACAAGATCACCGAAGCCGTACTCGCGAACACGGACGCGCGGAAAGTACTCGAGCAGCCACACCGCGAAACATCCATCTTCTCGACGTCGCCTGAAGGTGTGCCGGTACGTGCGCGGTTCGACATCTACGGGAACACGGCGGGTGCAGACCTCAAGACCACGGCAGACGCATCGCCCCGAGGGTTCAACCATCACGTTGTTGAGTTCGGTTACTTCGTGCAGCACGCGTGGTACGACGACGTGCACTTCTTCGAAACGGGCGAACGGCTCGACTCGTTCAGCTTCATCGCCGTCCAGACAACCGGCCCGTACCACGTTGCCGTCTACCCGCTCGACGTCATGTACCTCGAGATCGGACGCAAGCTCGCACGAGAAGCACGCGACGTGTATCAGCGATGCGTTGAGACGAACACGTGGCCGGGGATTGAAGGCGAACTGCTCGCACCGCCCAACTGGCTTGTGTATGAACACGAGGAACAGGTGACCTTCTGATGGGCATGTTTGACAGCTTCTACGACGCAGAAGATCGAGAGTGGCAGACCAAGGCATTCGATTGCCTCTGCGACCGCTACAACGTAGGTGACCGCATCCCAGCACCCAACGAGGGGCATCGAGATGCGTATCAGGTGAGCATCTTTGGACCGTGTGGGAGCACACCATCCGACGCTTATGACAGCTTCGCCACGATCGTCGACGAGAAGCTCGTTGAGGTTCCGGCTCGGCGCGACGAATCGCTGTGGCTGCTGGACTACTGCGGTGGATGGATCGACACCCCGAAAGGAGATGACCATGGACGTGTCTAACGCCATTGTCGCGAAGTCAGACCAACTCAATGCAATCGACCTGACGGGCCGCGATGTCACTGTGACCATCGTTGACGTGAAGCCGGGTCCAGCGGATCAGCCCGTGCACATCATCACCGACACTTACGGCCCATCACGCCCATTCAAGGCATCCAAGACGGCACTGCGGGACATCGTTCAGGCGTGGGGCACCGACTCGACCGCATGGGTTGGTCGACGCCTCACACTGTGGAATGACCCGTCTGTCTTGTGGGCGGGCAAACCTGTCGGCGGAATTCGAGTGCGCGCCATGAGCCACATTGATGCAGCGTTCAAAGCGAACCATGTCATCACGCGCGGGAAGACCGAACAAGTGATGATCCAGCCGCTTCCCGATGCCGCACCTGTCGCACCCGAGACGCTTGCGAAAGCCCTCGCCGCAATTCACGACGCAACCGACATGGGCACACTCGACAAGATCGAAGACTACGCACGCAAGATCGGCATCCACGGCGACGTATCGGATGCGATCTTGGCGAAACGTGGACAACTGACATAGAACGATCCAACTTGAGGGCGCGCACTGAAACACACGGTGCGCGCCCTTCTGCAACCCAGGAGGAACCCGTGAGCACCATCAAGAACATCGAAACGCTGATCGCCGATCTCGACACCGCGCGTTGGGACGGATCGATCTACACGTACGGACAGATCCAGAAGCGGCTCCGAGAAATCATGGAAGCCGACCGCGAGCGCGCCAAATGGGAAACGTTGCACGCGAAGTACCAGGCGGTTGTTGCGGAAAACGCACAGTTGCGCACCGCTCTGGACGAACTTAACGCTGACGTCGAAGAGATCCTGTCCAACGCATCGCACAACGGCATGGAAGCGGCTAAGTCGCATGCCATCCGCTCACAGATGGCATCCATCCGACGACTGCGCGCACAGATCAACCCCGCTCCGGACGCGGTCCCAGATGTTTTCTCTGACACCCGAGAGGCGCTTGACGACCTCACCCGTTCGCGGAGGGTCGGATGACGCGCAACCGTGCATCCGCGAAGAAGGCAGGAACCGCCATGGAATCACTCGTCGCCAACTTCCTCGCATTCCGACTCGCTGACGACCGGATCGAGAGGCGCGCCAAATCAGGCAGCAAGGACCGCGGCGACATCGGCGGTGTACGCATCCCCGGTGGTCGCGTCGTTATCGAGGTCAAGAACGTAAGCAGCAAGATCAACCTCCCCGGATGGTTGCGTGAAGCCGAAGTTGAACGCGGCAACGATGACGCCGTGATTGGTGTTGTCTGCCACAAACGTCACGGCTCAGCGAACCCGGCGGATCAGCACGTCACGATGACGCTCGAGACGTTCGCAACCCTGCTCGAAGGTGGCGTGAAATGACCGAAGAGGTTTGGAGACCGGTCTTCGGTTACGAAGGCAGCTATGAGGTCAGTAGCGCCGGGCGAGTTCGGAGCATACCGCGTTCGGTTACGCGAAGCGATGGGCGCGTGTTCACATATCGCGGGCAGGTACTTTCCCTCAAGTTCCAGCATCATTACTGGCGTGTGGGTCTTTCCATGAATGGGGAAACCATCTCATGGTGCGTCCACCGCCTCGTTTGTGAGGCATTCCACGGACAGAAGCCATCGGGTCATGTGGTGCGTCACCTCAATGGTGTCAGCACGGACAATGAGTCATTCAATCTCGCATGGGGTACGCCAGCCGAAAACTCGGCAGACATGGTGGCGCACGGAAATAGTCGCGCCAGCCAGACCCACTGCAAAAGAGGCCACGAGTTCACGCCCGAGAACACCCACGTAAGCCGTGCTAACAGGCGCGTTTGTCGGGCCTGTGATCGGATTCACAACAAGGCGGAGGCAGGCCACAGAAGCGCGCGGCGAAAGGCGAATCGGCCGACGATCACATGTCGCGTTTGCGGCTCGCAGTTCCAGAGTTCCGCCGGAGGATTCTTCTGTTCGCCCGAATGCAAGAAGGCGTCGCGGCGTGTTGAGTTCCTGAATAGAGAGAGCAATCATGCGCGTGTACACGGATAACAATCTACGGCCAGAGCCATGGGTCAGGGATGCTGCTTGCGCCACCACCGATGTAGATCTTTGGTTTCCGGCTCATGGTGATCAGCCAACCGCAGACAAAGCGAAACGTGTGTGCCGTGAAGTATGCCCCGTGCGTGAACAGTGTCTCGAGTTCGCGTTACGCACACGTCAGAACTCGGGCATTTGGGCCGGGTATGCGGAGAGAACCCTTCGATCTTTGAGGAGAAACGCAGCATGAGCATGAACCTCGCACCAAGTTCGGTGCCCAAAACTTACGCCCATGAACACCGACCGCACGTCTGCGGGAAGTGTCGCAACCCGTTCACGATCGGGAATCCACTATGTCCCAACAACCGGAGATCTGAATGAGAGGGAGGCGTCCAGATGCCAAGAGATTATGTGGTGTACGCGAATGACGATGACTTGTGGCCCTACGCCAAGAGTATTCGCCCGGATGGATACACCTACTTGATCGCATGGGGATCAGGCGTAGACGCCATCGTCAAGGTTGGATCGACTTGTGCGCCGCGACGTTGGCGCGGATACCTGACTCATGGTGGGCGCGTGGTACTGATCATCAGATCGTCGCATGAGGTCCAGATAGAGACCGAGCTAGATGAATCTCTCGGCAAATTCGCTGCGCCAGCATTCGAGTCCAAGCAGCAAGCAGAACCGTACTTGGGTTCCCGTGGTGCCGGGTGGATGGAGTGCTACCGGGTGCAACCCGACATTGCACTACAGGTCGCCAAGGAGGTGCTGTCCGGTGGCTGACAAAGACGACAGACTGTTTGCCCCGTTTCCCATCGAGATGGACGAGCACCCGAAGATCATTGGCCTCTCAGATCCTGCGTTTCGTGCGATCTTCGAGGCCACTTTCTATTCGCGGCGGATGTTGTCTGATGGCTTCCTCGATGAACGAGTGGTGCTGAGGCGGTGGGGCCAGGAGGTTGCCGATGAGTTGGCATCCAACGATCCGAACCGTCCGTCATGGATACGCGTCGAGGGCGGTTGGCAGATCCATGACTTCGAGAAGCATCACCCTTTGAAGGCAGAGATCATGCAGAAGCGCGCTGACGTTTCGGCCAAGAGGTCGGAAGCTGGCCGAATCGGTGCGGCAAAGAGATGGCAAGGCGATAGCAAACCGATGGCAAACCATAGCTCAGAGACAGAGACAGAGACAGAGACACGCGAAGAACCTTTGTCCGACGCTGACGCGTCCGACCGGATCGGATCTCTCATCCCTGCTGATTGGCGACCAAACCAAACCCACATCGACAAGGCCGCATCCCTACACCTGGACGTCAGGGCTGAGTATCAGCGGTTCCGTGCACACGCAGAGAGAACGCAACGTCGACTCAAGAGCGTCAAGGGCTGGAACACGGGCTTCACGAACTGGTTGCGGAAAGCGGCCGAGTTCAACACACAGCGACAGGGACGTGCACCGGTCACGGGCAAGCAGTCGCCCACGGATCGTATTGCTGCCATCCTCGCGATCGGTGAGCAGGAAGGAATCGAAGCATGAACGCAATCGAGGAAGTTAGCGACTACGAGACGGCTGTGACCCGGATGCTGATGGTTACGCCTCCTGAGTTCTGGGAGTTGGCGCAGGGTGAAGCTAAGCGGCGTGAAGAACTCATGGAAACTATCCGCCGAACCACGATGTCGGGTCCGTCGTCGCCACGTGTCGCCGCAGCACATTCGGTGTACATGGATGCGTTGTGCGGTCGTCTCTGGTGAATGCGTTCGAGATGAAACGTCTGCTCGCGAAGATCAGCCTTGGTGACAACAGGCAGGTTGACCAGCTTGTCATCGATGACTGGATGGAAACGATCGGCCACCTCGCATATCAGGACGCGTACACGGCGGTTGTGGCTCATAGGCGTGATTCGACTGAGTATCTGATGCCTGGTCACATCACACGTGCGGTGTATCGGTCCAGTCCTCAGAAGGCGGTAACGATGTCGCCTGAGGTCACGGATTGCGGGCGGCACAGGTGGATGGACGATTCGACGTGCCTGTATTGCGAGACGAGGAGAACCGAATGACTGGCCCGATGATGGCGTGTTCTCGTTGCGGTTTGAAACGTGAAGCACGCAAGACAACCACACTGTGCGAATCATGCCGTGCCGTACTCACACGCGACGAACAGAAACTATGGAGGACACGATGAAGGTGACCGTGGACATCCCCGACCCGATTGGTTGGGCGTTGACTGACCATGCGGAGAAGCGTGGCACAGACCTCCCGAACCTGATCGGTGGTCTCGTGCTCAAAGCGTTCCGTCCGAAAGCGGACGGGAAGGCACCATCGTTTCGTGACCATGTGGAGCGTGAGTGGTCGAAGGGTGCACCTGACCCGGTTATTGCGCATCGTCTGGGTGAGCCGGTGGAGATGGTTCGTGTTGCGCGCCGGTCACTCAAGTTGGAGCCGCACAAGTTCGATCGTGCGCAGTGGATGGGCGAACTGTCCGAAGCGCACCCGATCGCAGGTGCCGCATGAGTGAGGTGGTGGTGTACACGCAGCCGAATTGTCAACCGTGTAAGGCAACGTTGCGACGGTTTGATGCGGCGGGTGTGGTTGTGAAGGAACTCGCAGCATCCGACTACACGGGGTTACTCAAAGCGATGGGCCACTTGCAAGCGCCTGTTGTGATGACAGGTGTCAAGCATTGGAGTGGCTATCGTCCGGATTTGATCGACGAAGCAATCGAAGCAAGGAGAAACACGTGAGCGAACTGTTCAGGCGGCGATACGAGGTGCAGATCGCCAACACCATCACAAACATGCTCGGCGATGATCGGCTGGGCCGTTGGAACTTCCATCTCGGGTTCCACGACCTCGAGGACGCCCGAGCTGCTGCTGAACGACTTTCCGAAGACAACCGCTGGGTTCGAGTAGTGGACACGCAGAACGAGGGGACCGCATGAGCAAGGCAACAACAACGATCGAGGGTTTCGTGGTGAACGATCTCGAGGTGCGTGACGTCAACGGCCATCGGGTCGTAAAGGTCACCGTTCCGCACACACCACGGAAGCTCGACAAGACCACAAACCAGTGGGTGGATGCAGGCGAAACAGCATGGTTCTCAGTATCGTTCTGGGATGACGCCGTCGACCCGATCCTCGCAACCGTGTTCAAGAAGGCGCTTGTAACAATCACGGGTCAGCCTGCACCACGCGGGTACACGAAACAGGACGGCACGATCGCGGTTGAGACTGAGTTGAAGTTTGCAACGCTGGGTGTCATCCCGCGCGCAGACCAGCCTCAGCCCGCACAGTCGACGCCGGCACCATCACAGGAACCGTGGAGCACACCAGGAAGCTTCGGCGATGACTCCGCGCCATGGGATGCAGAAAAGCCGTTCTGACCGGGTCATAGTTCTAACTTCTGTCCGCCCGGTGCGGTAGAATTAGAACGCCCCCAGGGAGTGCTTAGGAACACTCACCCGGGGGCTAACCCTACGAATCGATTACGGCGATTGGAGGGCTGTCATGGATTCTACCCGTGCAGTCAGTGAAGGTTTCAGAACACCGGAACGATGGAACTCGGTTCCCGTTCCCGAACGTGTGGCAGAACGGGCGTTCACCAAGGTGGACAAGCGGTCGGATGGCTGCTGGATCAGCCTGTATTCAGTCGCGTCCCATGGCTACTCACAGATCGGGTGGCAGACGGAGACCTCGAGGCACGTAGTTCTCGGCCACCGTGCGGCATGGGTTCACGTGAACGGTCAAGTTCCACTCGGGATGACACTCGACCACCTGTGCAAGACGCGGCCTTGCGTAAACCCGGAGCACCTGCGGCTACTGCCGAACTATGAGAACGCTCGGCGGGTTGATGGCGCTGATTGGCCGATGGGATTCTGCAAACGCGGCCATCCGAACAGTGAACTGCGCGAGTACCCGGGCGGCAGACGTCGACCCAGCATGGAATGTCGCGTCTGTCATTCCGCCCGCATTCGAAGAAACAACTGGGTTGTCAGGCATCCCGGCCAACCGATCCCACTGCACATCGCGGCGGGAACTACATCAGAAGAGGTTTCCAATGGCTGATTCACCTCGCATCCCGATGTCGTGTTCGGGTTTTTGTGCGCACCCGTCAACACCCGAACACGCAGGATGCCCAAACCGGTCCTGTGCGTGCGACTGTCACCGGAAGGAAACGTGATGAACGAAGCGACAAGCATCCGAGACGAACTAGCGTTTTCGCTCTTTAAGCGCGACTCGCCCGCGCCGGGAGTTTTCGCGCGGGCCGCTTGGCGGCTTTCCGGAGATACGCATAACGAGTACATCGATATGGCGGATCACATCTTGGCGTCTCCTGTGATCCGACGCATCCAAGCCAAGGCCCTTCGAGAAGTAGTCGATGTCATGCAAGGCGAGGTGGCTTGGACTCAGAACAACTTCCTCCGCGGCCCAAATGCGGACCGATACGTCTCCGAGCGCCAGTTTGCAATCTCGGAACTTCTGGAACATGCAGAGGCTTACGAGAAGGGGTCGTCTGATGTGTAGTGATGACGAGTGGCGGTATGACGGTGGACACATCATCTACGACGGCACACCAATCAACGAAAACCCAATCGGTGTCGACGGCATCTTCTGCTAGGGAAAGGAAACCACTGTGAGCGACCGAACATCGGTGGCGATGGAGGACTATCAACAGTTCGAACAATCGCTCCGTGAGTACCTAGACGCGCACCCAGAAGTTGAGCGCGCCACGGCGCATGCACCTTTTAGCGCGGCATGGCACGCACGGGTACGTGTGGCGCGGCAGGGGCTGAGTAGCTACTCAGATGAGCCGACCGAAGCGATGATGTTCTACGTCATCAAGCGCCTTGAGGGTCACATCAGCCACCTCGACAAACTTCTGTTCTCAGAGTGGCGCACTGATCGCGGGCGCAAGCGGGAGATCGCTTCCTTGCATCACATGATTCGGGAGGCGGGTAAAGACCCTGACGATGCACCACTCTGGCGGCGCATTTCGGAACAGCGCAAGGAGATCAAGCGTCTCAACCGAGACAACGACATCTTGAGGGGCCAGCTCGCCCGAATGGAGGAACCGAATGTCTGATGGTCTTGCGCGGTTGATTGACCCGTGGATTCTGACCGTGACCGTGGATGGTGCCGAACGCGTGCAGACATTCCCCGCACTCGTCGACATGCTCCGCGAACGAGTCGTACCAGACGGCAACCAGAACGGAGGCGGCTCAGCAGTCAACACCCGCAACGTTCTCGACGTGAAGTCACTCGACATGCTCGAGAACATCCAGGACGTCACGCGCGCATGGTTGCAGGACTGGGGTGTCACGGTAGCCGGCGAACTCAAGCTGGACCTCCGAGGCTTCTGGGATCACCTGAACACACTCCACCGCACCGAAGGCATCGACCCGTACATGTACGAGAGACTGGCCGCATACCCCGACACATGGGCTGTGAACATCTGGGATCTCATCGAACCACCAATCCGCGTATCACTCCGGGGACTCGAATGCCCCCGGTGCGGCAAAGGGAAGATCGAGAACGAGAACGGCGATGTCGTTGACAATCTCGTCATCGTTTGGCGTGACGGGCAGGAACCAACCGCCGAATGCCAGGTGCGTGAATGTGCTGCAATCTGGGTGAGTGATACCGGTTTGGAAGACCTCGGGAATGAGGCCGGGTTGGAGATCGACATTGTTGCGCTCAGAGAAGCGAGGCTCGCACGACACGCTGAATGACATGGTTGTAATTCGCGCGCTAATGCTGTACCATTGGCGTTAGTTCAGGAGAAGACTCGAAACTCTCCGCTCAAGCCGCTCACCATTCCAGGTGAGCGGCTTTCTAGTTCCCCACCGTCCTCCGGGCCTGGTGGGGTTTTTCATACTCCCCGCAGGCTCATGGTGACCCCGTGGCGAGGCGGGTAGAGAGTGGCCGACCTGTAGGCCGCAACACTGACGCATAGGGCGTCCACAAAAACACGACAGCCCAAGAGTCGGCCGAGTAGGGGTCATTGTTCCCCTATCGCCGATCCAAGCGCGCAGACCGTCGTGTCATCAACGCTCGAGCCAGTGCGGCTGAGGCGAGCACCAGGGGCGCGTCTGGACAACGCGCGTCACCACACTTCGACGAACAGGCATAACCCGCGCGAATCAACACCGCACGGAATGTCCAACTTGTCAACAACTCAACACAGTCCGCATCTGGCTATCTGACATTGGAGCACACGGTGGCATTCACCGAGAAGCTGACAGCACGCAAGCCGAGAACCGCATCAGAACACTACGACGCATGGTTGGACGCACTGCCCGCAACGGAGCGAGAAGCAGTCGTCACAGCCCTCACCGACAGGCGTTCATGGTCGAACGTTCAACTGAAACCGATTCTTGAAGCCGACGAGGACAACGCAGCTCCCAAGTTTGGGATGACCGCGTTCCGCGTGTGGAGAAACGAGACAAGCGAATGAGCCTCGCAGCCACACTCGCAGCCAAGACGATCAACCAGGATGTTCGTAACCGCATCCTCATCCTCGATGTTGAACGAGTCGCCGGTATCACCCAGCAGGCTTGGTGGGAACGCCGAGATCTTCAGAAGCGGTACATTCACCATGAGACGGTGATCCGTGAACCGCGCACGACGATCGTGTGTGCGAAGTGGTACGACTCTGATGAGATCATCCGCCTGTCCGAGTGGGACAAGGGTGGGCGCGGTCAGTTCCTCAAGGCCGTTCACACGCTCATGTCGTCGGCTGACATCATCGTCGGCCACAACCTCGACAACGCTGACATCCCGTGGCTCGAAGGCGACCTGTACTTCCCCCGCATCGGGCACAAGCACAAACCGAACCTTCCCCCGTTGCCGCCGTTCAAGACGGTTGACACGCTGAAGGTTGCACGCCGCTTCAAATCGGGTGTCGCTTTCAAGTCACTCAACGCTCTCTGCCAGATCCTGCAAATCCCGGCTAAGACAGACGAGTACGACCGCGACCGTATGGAACGTGCATGCGGCGGCAACGTAGAAGACCAGCAGCGACTCATCGAGTACTGCGCGGGAGACGTCATCGCCACCCAAGGTCTCTACGACTGGTTCCGACCGCACATCAAGAACCACCCGGCACTGTTCGTAGACGGGCGCGACAAGCTCACCGTCTGCAACCGTTGTGGTTCAACGACGATGCCAACCTCGCGCCGTTACGTTGCCAACGTGCTCAGCTATTCGATGCTGAAGTGCACGAGCTGCGGAGGATACTCGCGGCTCAGTATCGAACCCGAACGCATGTCTGTAGTGCGCGGGGTCTGACACCACCCTTGACGGTTTAAGTGTTGGCACCAGTGGCCGTTACCAACACTTAGACCCTTAAGTGTTGGTAACGACGATTGCTACCAACACTTAGCGACCCGGAATGTAAGAAACCGGGCCGCTACTTACACTTGCTCTCCACCCGCGCGAATAGCCATAGGGCATCAGCCACACAGTAAGGCACCTGGCGCTGAGGTTTGGTGAGCATGAACCATGAGGGCCGGAACAATCACGTTCCGGACCCTCACCTATCTGACGTTGGCAAAGGGGCCGATCGTGGATGAACTCGACGCCGAAGACTACTCGGCCGCGAACTGTGACGCATGCGGAATCTCCGTGCGGGCACGCGGCATCATCTCGCTCCCATCAGGGCGTGTACTCGCCTACTGCTTCCATCACCTGAACAAGTACAGGTCTGCGGCAGAGAACATGGGCGCACTCGTTGTGACACTCGAATCCGTTCTCGAAGGACAAGCGTGATGCTTAGCGATCGTGAAATCATCCGCGACCTTGCCGTCATCCACGTGGAAGGCGAAGGTGACTGGTGCCTTGCTGTCGACTGCGACCATGCAGGAGAAGACGATGAGTAGGCGACGAGACGAGTCCGCCCGCCGATCCATGAAGACGACATGCCCGACGTGGACCGGTGGCGCAGGTATCTGCGTGTGCACCTACCACTGCACCGGATGCCGCAGGTGGGACATCGATGGCCAATGCTGTTCCTGCTGTCGAGTGGAGCGGTCATGACTGAGTGCACGGCTGAACACCTCCTCGAGAACGACACCGCACTCACGTGTCACCTTGAGGACGGACACGCAGGCCCACACAAGTCATTCGCCGTCGATGGTGACTGTTGGTGGCAACGCGACATCAAACGGAGACGCAGCGATGACTGAGAACTGCCGCGGATGGAAGATCATCGACAAGCGGAACGGTGCGCGGGTCAGCCAAGCAACCTTCTTCACTGAAGGATCGGCGGCTGGTCACATCACGTCCTGGCAGAACCGGCACGATCGCGGCGGGCGACCTGACATCACCCTCGACCTTCTGCTGAACATGGTTGTCGTCGAAGAGGACGGACAATGACTGACACGCTCAACGCCGTCGACCAAGCCATCCAACGCCACATCGGCGAAATCGGTCAAGGTGCAATCGCCGAATCCTGGATCATCATCGTCCACTCACAAACCATCGAAGCAGACGGTGTGAGCGGATACCGAATCCTCACCTCCGACACGCAACCACACCATGTAGACCGTGGACTGCTCGACGTCGGACAAGCAATCGTCGCAGCATCATGGGACGACAACCTGTACGAGAGTGACGACGATGAATGACCGGATCATGTGCCGCATGCGCTGGCCTGACATCTACGGACACCCGGGTGGACAGAAGCTCTGGAATGGCCGGCGTCGTGCAATCAGCGAAGACGGCCGCTACTGGGAAGTCAAGACCGGCCTTTTCGGACGCTGGCGCTGGCTCCCGGTGCGCGGCATGGTGACCAGCCTTCAAGAGGTGCGACGTGGATGAGCGGGTTACTCGACTCTGGGACAAAGCCGAAGCGGCAATCGACCGCAACGACACAGACCAAGCCGAAGCCTACCGAGGACTCGCCGGCCATGTCGCATGGCACCGACGCAAAGACGCACGCGAACTCGACCGCGCACTCACCTACGTCCACGAAGACGAAGAGTGACCATGCGCGTCATCAAAGGTGTCGTCATCGGACTCACCCTCAGCATCATGGCATTCATCCTCTGGCGTCCAACACTCGCATGGGCACTCACGCGCATCCCACCAGTCACACCACACGGATGGACACCCAAAATGCGCACCTACACAAACGGGGTCGAGAACATTGGGAGCTGACGACAAAGTAGCCGCCACGTTCCACCCCAACGAGTACGTGTGCCTTGGCTGTGACCTCATCTGGAACTCAGAAGCAGCAGCAGAACGATGCGACTGCGGCGACACAACAGCCACACTCTCACCCTCCAAAAACAGGGTCCGCTACGACCTCGGCTACGACTAAGAGAGACTAGAAACATGGCACTGCCATTTGACTACGTACACACCCGCAAGATCGCGCTAGCCGCACAGTACGGTTACGCGCCCAACGAGGTGCCCGAACATGGCGTGACAGACGAGTACATCGAAGTCCTCGTGCACGCATACGATCGCGAACGTAAACCATCCGATCTCGTTGAGTACCGCCACCACGACCCGTGCGTCCGCGTCCGATGGGACACTGCCGAACAAGTTGCAGCCGCAATCAAAGCACGGGACGAAGACTGGGCAGAAACGCTGGCCTCTCGCGGGATCACACACTAGATCACGAACTCCACACCCACATGAATCCCTGGCCACGCGGCTGGGGATTCCCTGCGTTAAGGACGGTCAATGATGACCAGGCAATACGCATGCCCAGGATGCGGCGAACAACTCCCATCCATCTGGGGCAGCATTGTGCACTGCGATCCCTACGAATCGATCGACGACTTCGACGACGACTAAGCAGGTACACGCATGAAGGTGTGCAACCTGCACGGATGCGGCACCTTGTTCGATGGCAAGGGTGGACGATGCCCAACGCACGCCACCCAGGCCAGACGTGCACGCATCAGCAACAAGGTCTACAACACAGCAGGACACCACGCCTTCCGTGACGCAGTACTCACACGCGATGTGGTGTGTGTCATACCTGACTGCGTGCAATGGGCAACGGTAGCCGACCACTACCCACGCACACGCATAGAACTCGTAGCTCTTGGACTCAACCCGAACGATCCCCAGTACGGCCGAGGAATCTGTGCACCATGTCACAACAAACACACCGCAGCCACCAGCCCAGGAGGCTTCAGGGCGTAGGGATGTTCGACACTCTGCTCAAGGGTAGGGGGAGGGGCCATGCAATCTGCTAAGCAAAAGGTCGCCTGGGAGGGCGAAAAAGAGTTTGGCAGGTTCAAAGTGTTCCATTTCGGCTTTTCTCGTAGCTAGTTTCGAATGTTCGACTCCATGTGATGTGGGGCAGCGTGATGCTGAGGACGGTGGTTGGTATGACTTCTGGTGGTGCTCGAGCTAGGTCTGGTCCGGCTGCTGATCCGAATGCTTTGCGTCGTGATCGTAAGGATGATAAGGCGTGGGTGAGTCTCCCGGTTTCTCCGGTTGAGGATGTCCCCGCGTTTCCCCTGATTGACGAGTCGGGGATGGAGTTGTCTCTGTGGGCCGAGCTGTGGCATAAGCCGCAGGGCCACATGTGGGCGGCTCTTGGTTTGAAGTGGCAGGTTGCGGCGTATGTGCGCGCCTTCTCTGAGTCGGTGCTTCCCGAGGCGTCTGCCGGTCTGAAGACTGCGGTTTTGCGCATGGAGGCTGAGCTTGGTTTGTCGACGGTTGGCATGGGTCAGTTGCGTTGGCAGATCGCTACGGATGAGGTTTCTGCACAGCGTGACGAGGTGAAGTCAAAACGCCAGTCGTCTCGCGAGAGGTTGAGGGTACTCGATGCCTAAGCCGATGTTTGTGACTGCGGATTGGATTGAGGCTCATTGTGTGATTCCTGATCAGGAGTCGCGTGGTGAGCCTTTCCTTCTGGGTGATGATCAGCTCCGGTTTGTTCTGTCTCATTACACGGTGAAGGACACGGCGGTTGCTGCGGGTCTTCGTGTGGCGGGTCGCATTGTGAAGGCTGCTGATGCGTTCGTGTCGCGTCGTTCTCAGCTTGTGCGTGCTCAGAAGTGGGGCAAGTCCCCTCTTGTCTCGGCGTTTGTGTGTCTTGAGGGTGTGGGTCCGGCTGTCTTTGCTGGGTTCGCGGTCGAGGGTGACGTGTATGACTGCCGCGAGCACGGCTGTGGCTGTGGCTGGGTGTACGAGTACGAGCTGGGCGAGCCTATGGGCCGTCCGTGGGCTACTCCGCTGATTCAGATCACGGCGACGACTGAGGATCAGACGGACAACACGTATGACGCTTTGCGGCCGATGATTGAGCTTGGCCCGTTGTCTGATGTGATTCCGAAGACGGGTGAGGAGTTCATCCGTCTGCCGAATGGTGGCCGTATTGATGCGGTGACGTCGAAGGGTAACTCTCGGCTCGGCCAGCGCGTGACGTTTGTGGTTCAGGATGAGACTGGTCTGTGGTTGGAGACTAACGGCGGTTGGAATCTGGCCAAGAAGCAGCGTCAGGGTCTTGCGGGTATGGGTGGCCGTGCGATTGAGACTACGAACGCGTGGAACCCGGCCGATAACTCGGTGGCTCAGCGGACGTTTGAGGCTAAGGCCAAGGATGTCAATAAGGATTTTGAGCAGCCGCCTGCTGATCTGGACTTCAAGAAGAGGGCGGATCGGGCGAAGATCTTTGCGTTCAACTATCGTGCAGCTCCTTGGGTGTCGCTGAGTGCGATCGAGGGTGAAGCTGCGGAGATGTTGGAGACGTCGCCGGCTGATGCTGAGCGCTTCTTCGGCAACCGGATCGTGTCCGGGAGCGGTTCGTGGCTCGAGATGCCGAAGTGGGAAGCCAAGAAGGCCGACCCGCCGATTCTGGTTCAGCCGCGTACTCGTGTGTGTCTTGGGTTCGATGGTTCGGATAACAACGACTTCACGGGTATTCGTCTTGAGACTTTGGATCAGCATCAGTTCACGCCGACGTATGGCGACGGGAAGCGTCCGACTCTTTGGGAGCCGGGTGACTGGAATGGTCGTATTCCGCGCGCTGAGGTGAATGCTGCGGTTCAGGAGTTGGCTACTCAGTATGAGATTGTGCGCGCGTATTGCGATGTGCATATGTGGGAGTCGGAGATTGACCGGTGGGCTGCTGATTTTGGCGAGAAGGTGTTTGTTGGTTGGCGTACTAACCGGCCTACTCAGATGTTCGCGGCTTTGGAGCGTTTTCGTACTGATGTGTACAACGTGGAGTCACCGTTTTCGCATGATGGTGATGTGACGGTTGGTCAGCATCTTCGGAATGCGATTGTGCGTTCTCGTGGCATGAATCCGCTTACTAAGGAACGTGTCTACATTTTGGGTAAGCCGGAAGAGCATCAGAAGTTTGACTATGCGATGTCGTCGGTGTTGGCGCATGAGGCCGTGATGGATGCGATTGCCGATGGGGCACTCGCCCCGGCAAGTAAGAACTACGTGTACTTCTAGGGGGCCGCATGGATGTTTCGGAAGCTAAGGCTCTCACTAACAGGATTTACACGCGCCTGAATGCCCGCCGCCCGGATGTCGAGAAGCTTGAAGGCTATTACGGCGGGAATCAGCCGTTGACGTTTGCCACGGAGGAGTGGAAGACGGCGAACGCTGCTCGCTATTCGGGCTTCTCTGACAACTGGTGCGGGACGATCGTGAACGCTGAGGCTGAGCGTCTGAAGCCGACTGGCATCACTGGTATCGCTAAGCGCGGCGCTTCGATGCTGTGGGATCAGTTGCAGATGAACGAGTTCGATGCGCAGTTCTCGCAGGGTGCGGTGACTGCGCTCACCGCCACTCGTGCGTTCGTGATCGTCTGGGCTGACGGCAAGGACGATTCGTTGGTGACGTTTGAGCACCCGTCGAATGTGGAGATTGAGTACGACTGGGAGAATCCTCGCCTGCGTAAGGCTGCGTTGAAGACGTGGGTTGACGAGTCGACTGAGTACGCGACGCTGTACACGCCTGACCAGTTGTTCAAGTGGAAGCGTGACCGTTCATCCGAGCCGAATGAGCGTGATTCTCAGGCGCAGCAGGGTCGCACGGACGTAGCTACCGATGGCGGGTGGGAAGCGCGGTTCGCCGATGACTCCGAGTGGATCATCGACAACCCGTTGGGCGTTGTCCCGGTGGTTGAGATCTCGAATCGTCCGACCTTGAAGGGTGATCCGATTTCGGAGATCCGGGGTGTCGTGCCGATGCAGGATGCGATCAACCTGCTTTGGGCTTACCTGTTCCTTGCTGCCGACTATGCGTCGATGGATGCTCGCGTGATGTTGGGCACTAGCCCGCCTATGATCCCCGTCCTGGACAAGGACGGAAAGGTTGTTGGTGAGCGACCGGTTGACATGAAGGATCTGCGGGAGAAGCGCCTGATTTTTGCATCTGGCGACAATGCGCGGATCGATTCTTGGGAGGCCGCGAAGCTCGACATCTTCACGGACACGATCGAGGTTGCGGTTGGGCACATCGCTGCTCAGACTCGCACGCCGCCTCACTACCTTGTGTCGAACAAGGGTCTTTCGAACTTGTCGGGTGATGCTCTGGTGGCCGCTGAGATTGGGCTTGTCCAGAAGGCTGGCGAGTTTGTGACGTTCACTGATCCGCAGTTGCGTGAGGTTGCGCGGCTGGTTGCTCTTGTGAAGGGTGACGAGAAGTTGGCGCAGCAGACGCGACTTGCTCAGATCAGTTGGAAGGATCTCGAGAAGCGGTCTGAGTCGCAGTTGGCGGATGCGCTGTTGAAGAAGTCTCAGATGGGTTACCCGTTTGAGTATCTGCTTGAGGAGGCTGGCAAGTCTCCTTCCGAGGTGCGCCGGATCATGAAGATGCGCAAGGCCGAGATGGATGAGGCGCTTGCTGCCGGCGTGCAGGAGGCCGTTCAGGGGGCGATGACTGATGTCGATTCTGAGCTTGATGGCGTTGGAGCACCTGCGGCGGCGTGATGAGTTGTCTGGGAGGGTCGCGCGACGTGCGGCCCTCCTGTGGCGTTCGGTCGGTTCGCAGAACATTGATGCGGGCTGGGATCGGATTGCACCGGAGCTTGAGCGTGTTGTTGCGGCTGGTCAGTTTCGGGCCGCTGCGATGGCCCCACGGTATACGTCGGCCGCTTTGGTCGAGCAGGGCGCGTCTGTGTCGTCGGGCCTCATTGTCACGTCGGCTTTCACTGGTGTGACTCTTGACGGTCTTGGTGTTGCCCCGGAACTGTATGCGGCGGTGACTACGACGAAGCGTCTGATTTCGCGTGGTGTTGGCGTTGGCAGGGCGTTCCAGGTTGGTACGTCGCTGATGTCGGTGCTCGCATCCCAGCTGGTGCGCGACGCGGGGAACATGGCTGACAAGGTGTCGTCGGTTTCGCGTGGCACTGTTCAGATGGCTCGAGTGTTGTCGCCTGGTGCGTGTTCGCGGTGTGCGATTTTGGCCGGCGTTGGCAACTTCACTAGGCATTTCGAACGCCATCCGGGCTGTAAGTGCACGACGATCCCGGTTCGCAACGGCGAGAAGGCTCCTGAGGGTATTCACTCGTCGGCTGGTGAGTATTTCAACTCGCTGTCGAAGGCTGAGCAGGATCGGATCTTCACGAAGTCTGGTGCGGAGTCGATTCGTCTGGGCGCGTCTGAGTCTTCGGTGGTCAATGCGCGTGCTGGGATGTTCCGCACGCAGCAGCCGGGTTCTCTCGTAGCTCGAGCGACACCACGAACCCTCATCGGCCCGGACGGCAAACCGTTCACGGCATACACGACGACCGTCAACCGCATGAAGGTTGGTTCGCCGTACCGCGTTGATGGTTCCCGTCGAACTTCTCAGGTGCGACTCATGCCCGAGACGATCATGCAGCTCGCCGATGGCGATCCGGCTAAGGCCAAGGTGCTTCTGCGCCAGTTCGGCTACCTGCCCTAATTTTCCCGCGTGAAGCGGTGAATCACCCCGTTTGGGGTGCCAAGTGAGCGTCCGCGATGGGCGCTTTTTCTGTATCCCAACAAGGAGTGATTCCAATGACTGATGCCGTTGAGACGACGGATGACGTGGCGACCGATGATGTTGAAACGGATGACTCCGTAGGGGTTGATTCCGAGGAAGCCGATCAGGTTGCCGATCCCGCTGCTGGCCTCAAGAAGGCTCTTGATGCTGAGCGGAAGCTACACAAGGAGGCCGCTAAGCGTGCGGCTGCACTTGAGCAGCAGCTTGCCGATAAGGACAAGCCTGCTGACGAGCTGGCGATTGAGACTGCGCGGCGTGAGGCTCGCGAAGAAGTTCAGAAGTCCGCGAATGAGCGTATTGCCCGTCTTGAAGTGAAGGCGGCGCTGGCTGGCAAGGTTTCGAACCCTGCACTGGCGCTGCGTCTCATTGACACCTCAGCGATTGAGGTTGATGCAGATGGGGAAGTTGATGCCGACGCTATCGATGCCGCTATTGCGACTCTGCTCGCTGACGCCCCGGAGCTTGCCGTGAAGGCGGCGCGTTTCCAGGGTGGCGCCGATCAGGGCACCAAGGGCAAGGCGTCTGCTCCCGCACAGCTCAGCAAGTCCGATCTTTCCAACATGACCCCTGAGCAGATCGTTGCCGCCTCTGAGGCGGGACAGCTTACAAGCCTGCTCAAGGGTACGTAAACCTCTAAGGAGCCGAAATGGCTGTAACTAATTTCATTCCCGAACTGTGGACTGCGAAGATCCTCGTTGCGCTTCGCAAGAAGGCCGTTGCTGGCCAGCTTGTGAACCGCGACTATGAGGGTGAGATTCGCCGCGCTGGTGACACCGTCAACATCACGTCGATCAATGACGTGACGATCGGCAACTACACCGCCCACACGGACATCACGTTCGAAGACATCGATGACGCGACTCGTGCGCTGCTCATCGATCAGAGCAAGTACTTTGCTTTCGAGCTTGATGACATCGAGCGTGCACAGGCCGTCAATGGTGGCGCTGTGATGAACCAGGCGCTCGACAATGCGACCTACCAGCTTCGTGACGTGGCTGACCAGTTCCTGCTTGCGGCGATGAACGCTGCGATTCAGGGCACGGGCAACGACCTTGGCACCGTCTCGATCCACACGACCGCGAAGAACCTGTATGACACGTTCGTTGACCTTGCGGTGACGCTTGATGTCGACAACGTGCCCGAGGAGGGTCGCTTTGCGATCGTTTCGCCGGCTCTGCACGGGCGTCTGCTGAAGCTCGACACGTTCATCACCCCTGGTGACCAGGCTGCTCCCGCGGCCCGTCAGAACGGCTACATCGGGTCGATCGCTGGCCTCGAGCTGTACAAGTCGAACAACCTGCCTGCTGTCACTGATGTGGCCGCAACTGGTGGTATCGCGATTGCTGGTCACAGCATGGCCACCACGTTCGCTGAGCAGATCACTTCCGTTGAGGCCGTGCGTCTTGAGAAGCGGTTCGCTGATGGCCTCAAGGGTCTTCACGTGTACGGCGCGAAGGTTGTCCGTCCGACTGCTCTTGCGGTCGTTGAGTTCGACGCTACGGCGTAACCGATCTGAGGGGGTGACCGGATGACTGCTTTCGCTACTGTCGCCGATCTTGAGGCGCTGTTGAAGACCACTTATGTGGGTGACGACATCACTCAGGTTGAGGCGCTGCTGGATGCAGCATCCGGTCATCTCCGGTTTGTGATCGGTCAGGACGTGTACCCGGTGACGACTAGTACGTATGTCGGGTATCCGTCGTTTGGTCGTGAGGATTTGCCTCAGTGGCCGGTGGTGTCGGTTGATGCGGTGGAGCGGGACAGTGTTGCTGTCGATTTCACGTATCGGCCGGGGTTCATTCTTGTGCGTGGTGATGACCCGGTGGATGTGACGTTCACGTGGGGTGTTGCGGCTGCACCGGAGGAGTTGAAGCGACTGACTCTGGTTCTGGCGGCTCAGGCGTTGCAGATGTTTGAGACGACTGGTGCTCTGTCTGCTGGTGGGTTGTCGTCGCTTGCGATTGATGATTTCCGTGCGGCGTTTGCTGATGGTGGTGGTGAGACGGGGATCTCGTTGACGCCTCATGCGGAGAAGTCGATTCGTCGGGCGTTTGGTCGCGGCGATGTGGTGATTTCGGAGGCGTACACGTGAGCTTGCTGAATCGTGCGCTTGATGCGGGGCGTCGGCTTGCGGATGCGCGGATGACTGAGACGGTCGAGGCGGGCGTGTTCACTGATGGTGTCGCGCCCGATGGTTCGCCTACTCGGGTGCTGGTCGACGAGCGGTACACGGGTAAGGCGCGCGTGAAGTACGAGTCGCTTGCCGTGTCCGAGAGTGACAACACGTCTCAGCTTGTCGCAACGCAGACCCCGTTTGCGAGCATCCCCACAGGTTCGGCTCGACTCTTTGAGGGGGACGAGCTGCACGTGACCGCATCGACGGCTGACGGGCTACTCGTGGGCCGCAAGTACACCGTGGCGGGTTCTGCTCAGGCCGGTCAGACAACGGCGCACAGATACCCACTGAAGGAGCTGTCGTGAGTGATGACTTCTCGGAGCTTCTTCAACTGTCTGCGGATCTGACCCACGCACCAGCGATTGTGAACCGGAACGTTCTGAAGGCGCTGCAGTTCACGTCGATGGAGATCAAAAAGGATTGGCGCGAGGGTGCAGAGATTTCGGGTGGTTACCCAGAAACGTACCCCGAGTCGATTGACTTCGACATCAACTTCCCCGGCGGTGCGATCGAGTCGGAGATTGGCCCGACGCTGGGTAAGACGCCCGGTTCGTCGGCTGGCTTCCTTGATGAACCGCTTTCTGCGGGTGGTGTTGATGGTCCCGTGCATCACGCGGGTCGCGATGCTCTCGAGGCGAATGAGGCCGACTTCTACCGCGGCCTTGAGATTGCCGTGTTCGATGCGACTGCTGAGGCGGTGGAGAAGTGACGCTCGCTGATCATTACACCGCATTCAAGGCTCGGCTGGATGGTGGAATCCTGGCAGGCAAGGTGCACGACGGGGTTCGCCCCAAAACGGCATTGCCGGTTCGTGACAACTACGCGGTGATAAAGCCGAAGACTCCGAAGCGTGATGATAACCGGTACACGGGGCTGAATTCCGTGGCGTCAAAGTCGCTGTTCAGGTTCGATGTGCGCTATGTCGGAACGTCACTCGCGTCTGTTCTGCAATGGCAGCAGGCGGCGCAGGAGCGTCTTATCCCTGATGGTGGCATTCGGCTGGTTGTCACTGGTCGCAAGTGTGATCCGATTCGTCTGGTTGATCCAGTCGAAGAGGGTGATTATTCGTATGACAAGACGACCGAGTTGTTCTATGTTGACGATACTTTCGAGTTCATTTCCAGGAGGGCCGCATGACTGAGTTTGTGCGAGTGAGGTGCGCCCGTCTGGGTGATCCGCTTCATGAGTTTGATATTCCCGTGGTGACGTTGAATCGTCACGCTGACCATTACAAGGTCATTGATTCTGAGCCGGTTGCGAAACAGCGACCGGCTTCTCACATTCCCGGCACAGTGTCGGAGAAACGGCCTCATGCGAAGCGTGGGTCCGTCAAGAACGGCGAGGACAATACCGCCCCCTCCGAGGGGCTTATCCCTGAGGAGGAAAGCTAATGGCTAAAGAGACTGTGAGTGAGGGCTTCGGATACGAAGACATGGGTACGGTGCTTTGGGTGCCGACGATTGCGAACCCGAGCGCCCCAACGCTGGCTGAGCTGACCGCGGGCACACCGATCACGTATGACCTGTATGGCGCGTCGGGTTACAGCCTGGCGGTCACGGAGACTCCCCGGAATATCACCCGGTACACGCTTGCGCAGCAGTTGTCGGCTGAGGGCACGATTGCATACGCGCTGACTCTGCTGTACGTGTTCAACCGTGAGACTCCGACTGATGCGGAGACCACGATTGGCGTTCGCGGCACGTCTGGTTACATCGTCCATTTCCTGGGCTATGAGAACGGTTGGACTCGAGCTGCGGGAGATGTCATCACTGACCTTGTTCCGGTGCGCACGACTCGTTCGCACGTTGTTCCGGCGACGGCGAACACTGAGGCGCACAAGATGACTTCTCCGTCGATTACGGGCGAAGTTCTGCACGAGATCGCGATCGTAGCGGCGTAACAAGTTCCGGGGGCGGGGCACCTCACCGCCCTGTCCCCGGTTTCCTTTTGGTGAGGGATGGTGAGGAAGTTGTGAGCATTGATCTTGATGCGCTGATCGCTGAGGCCGTGGCCCTAGTTGAGGACGCTGAACCGGAGCTTGTGCCAGTCGTGTTGGGTCGCAGCCGGGTGGGTGTTCGGTTTGTGCCAATGATGGGGTCGGCTTGGCGTGATCTGGTTCTGAAGCATCCGCCGCGCACGGATGTTATGCAGGATGTGAATCTTGGCTACAACGTGGACGCGGTGGTTGCCGCATACCCGAACGTTGCTCTTGTCGATGGCGATGATGTTGATGACATGATCCGCGAGGATGCGGAGGGTAAGCCGTTCTCTAAGTGGCCTACCGTTTGGGGTGCCCTGACGTCGACGGGCCGCAAGGAAGTCGCTACCGAGATCTGGGCGGCGCATGAGCTGTTGCCTGAGAAGGTGGTGGAGGCGGCGGGAAAAGCCTCAGCGGGCTTGCGGAAGAAGAAGCGCAGCTAGCCCGTGAGCTTGGTGTCACTGTTCGTGAGCTGGGTGGGTGGACGCCGAAGACTGTGACTGTGGGGCCGGATGGCGAACTGCTGTCCGTGTCTGTCACTCAGTCTCGGTTCACCCGCGGCGAGGTGGCGCTACTTCTTGCGTCCCGGCGCAAGGATTCCGAACCGCGCAGTTCGACCGGGTTGTTGCTTTCTGAGGCGACCGACCCGAAGAATGTTGGGCGCTTCAAGGTGCCCGAGCCAATCACCGATCTCGCGGCAATGGCAATACATCAAGCGCAGGAAGCTCGCCGTAAGAAGCTGGGCGATGCTGCGGGCATGGAATATCTGCTGTGGCGCGTGGAGAAGAAGCCTAAGCCTTCTCGAAGATCAGGGTGAATGTGGCTTTGGGGTCGCCCGCTTGGTGGGCGACCTTGTAGCCGCGTTCCTTGGCCCCGAGTATCACTGTCTCGTATTTCATGGACCGCAAGTGTCCAGAGAACGTGACGTCAGTCGCGCCGTTGAACAGTTTGTCGAGCGCTTCACCTGAGTTCTTTTCGGCTTTGTTCTGGTCGCTGTCGACTTTGAACACTCCGAGGAATACGACCGCGACAAAGACTGCGATGCCTATCAGGCCGAACAGTATCAGCGCTATCAACATGCCGTCATTATAGCGGCCCGTCCGAAGTTGTGGGGGTGGCCGCGTGCGCGTTGTCAAAACTCGGTTGACCGTTGAGGTTTCGGACTACGAGAAGGGGATGCTTGCTGCGGCTCGCGCTACCCAGACCGTTGGGTCTGAGGCCGAGAAGCTGGGTCAGAAGAAGCAAGCATTTGAGCAGTTGGGGCGCGGCCTTGTTGTAACGGGTGCCGCCCTCACTGCTGTCACCGCGTTGTCCGTGAAGGCGGCGATGGGGTGGGAGTCCGCTTGGGCTGGCGTCACGAAGACCGTTGAGGGTACACCCGAGCAGTTGGCTCGTGTTGAGGAGGGGCTTCGGGGTCTTACTTCGGTACTGCCGGCGTCTCACGATGAGATTGCGGCTGTTGCTGAGGCTGCGGGTCAGCTTGGTATTGAGACCCCGAATGTTGTGGCGTTCACCCGGACGATGATTGACCTGGGTGAGACGACGAACCTCTCGGCGAGTGACGCGGCTACGGCTATTGCCCGGTTCACGAACATCATGGGCACGTCGCAGGATCAGGTGTCGAATCTGGGTTCTGCGATCGTCGGCCTGGGTAACAACTACGCAACCACTGAGTCCGAGATCCTTGAGATGTCGATGCGTCTCGCTGGTGCTGGTAACCAGATTGGCCTCTCCGAGGGCGACGTTCTGGGCCTTGCAACCGCTCTGTCTTCGGTTGGTATTGAAGCGGAGGCTGGCGGTTCGGCCATGTCGAAGGTCATGATCGACATTGCTTCTTCTGTGGATGCGGGCGGCGACCGTCTTGAGATGTTCGCGAAGGTGGCGGGCGTTTCGGCCGACAGCTTCTCTCAGAAGTGGAAGTCGGACCCGGCTGCTGCGCTGTCCCTGTTCGTGAAGGGGCTGTCTAACGCGGAGGCTCAGGGGTCTTCGACGATCGGCGTTCTGACCGAGCTGGGTATCACTGAGGTGCGGATGCGTGACGCACTGTTGCGTTCTTCTGCCGCTGCCGACGACTTCTCAAAGGCGATGGCTGATGGCAACGCTGCATTCGATGAGAACAACGCTCTGACGCTTGAGGCGGCTAAGCGGTACGAAACCGTGGAGTCGAAGATCGCGATTGCTGGCAACGCGGTGCGGGATGCGGCGATCGACTTCGGTCAGGTGTTCCTTCCTGCTGTTGGCGCTGCTTCGGATGCGGTGACTGAGTTTGCCGGGTTCATGGGCGATCTTCCCGACCCGGTGCAGGGGATCATTGGAATCCTCGCGACCGTAGCTGGTGCGATTGCTCTCACTGGCGGTGCGGCTCTTCTGGCGGTCCCGAAGATCGCAGAGTTCAAGATCGCGTTGCAGACTCTCAACATTTCTATGCAGAAGGTTGGCTGGGTCGGTGGCGGTGCGATCCTCGCGCTGACCGCGATGGTTACCGCGATTGGCGCTGTGGCTTCAGCCCAGGCGGAAGCTCGCGCCAGGGCTGAGGCGTATGCGGACACGCTCGAGGAGGGCACGCATCGAGTCACTGAGGCGACCCGTGAACTCATTGCTACGCGCATCACCGACAAGGAAGACTTCCTCAACCTTGCGGGCTACGCGTCGATGGCGGAATCTGCTGACAAGCTCGGTATCTCTCTGGGTGTTGTGCGGAAGGCAATCGAGGGAGACGCGAACGCCCTCGAGGAACTGGACGCGAAGACTCAGAAGGCTATCGACGCCTACAACTTCTTCGACAATGCCAGCATCTCTGCGCACTCGTCGGCACAGTCGCTTCGCCAGGAGGTAGAGAAGGAGACTGGCGCTCTTGGTCAGGCCGCACAGCTCGCTCGCGAGAAGGCCGAGGCCACTCGTGATAGTGGGGATGCGGCTGAATCCGCGGCTGAGGCGTATCAGGATGAGGCCGACTCGGTCAATGAACTGCACGACGAGCTGTCATCACTGATTGACACGATCAATGAGGCGAACGGTGTCGCGCAGGATGCGATCTCTGCGAACGCCGGGTATCAGTCCGCGCTTGCTGGCATCTCGGACGAGGTTCAGCGACAGAGGAACGCCTACGAGGAAGCCAACGGAACCCTTGAGGGCTTCAGCATCTCGCTGGACAGGAACACGGAATCCGGTTCCGCCAATGAGGACATGCTGTCAGGTGTTGCCAGTGCGGCCCAGGATGCTGCTGCTGCTCAGTTCGAGCAGGACAAGGCAACGATGTCATCCAAGGATGCGGCAGACAAGTACTACGCGACGTTGCAGAGTCAACGTGAGGCGTTCATCGAGTCTGCTACTGCGGCCGGGTTCAACCGTGAAGAGGTTGTGAAGCTGGCGGATGAAGTCTTCAATTTGCCTGACGCGAAGACGATGAAGATCATCGCCGAAACGGACACCGCTGAGGAGAAGCTGCGGCTACTGAAGCAGCGTCTTGACGCGATCCCCGACAACACCTATAAGCGGGTGACGTTGGAGTCGTTCACGGTTGGCAACAAGGACGTCTCTATTGCTCAGGCAAATGGCGGGATGTACTCGAATGGCGTGAAGGCGTTTGCGAACTCGGGATTTGAGCCGGGGATCTACTCGCACACGCCGGGTGGCATTCACAAGTTCGCTGAGGAGTACGGCGAGGCTTACATCTCTATGGACCCGGCACGTAGGCAACGGTCTGTGGGCGTATGGATGAAGTCGGGTCAGGAGCTTGGAATGTTCTCGGGGTCTGCGAAGTCTGCGGAACCCGTAAGCGTTTCGCTTGCTGGGGCCGTGTTCACGTTGATGGTTGATGGCAATCCGGTTCGTGCGATTGTTCAGGAGCAGATTGTTGCTCACGACAATTCCGCCAATGCGTGGTCGAAGTATGGTGCACGGTCCTGACGGGAGAAGCATATGGCTTTTGGTGCTTTCCGTCAGGACCGGTACTACCCGGATTTGTTTTCGCCGGGGCGTGACGCGATTCCGGCTGGTGATCAGTTGTATGAGGTTCAGGATCTCGTTGAAGCCGAACCGCTTCTGTATGCCTTCGATGCTGTCGCTTATGCGATCGGTTACGTGACGATCATTCCTTACAACGCGGAGGCTATCTGATGGCGATTACGTTGCTGACGAATGTGACCGCTGCACCGTTTGTTGAGGTGTTGATTGATGATCTGATTCCTGAGGCTGCAACGCTGACGGTTTATCGCCTTGCGGCTGGCCGCGAGTTTCAGATGCGTGGTGCGGTTCGTGCGGCCACGGCAGGTGCGTTTACTCGGATCGACTTTGAGATTCCTTTCAACATCCTGGTGACGTATCGTGCCGAGTTGTTTGATGAGGCGGGTAATTCACTTGGGTTCACGGACTCGGCATCAGTGACGATCATCTGTGCGGATACGTGGATGCATAACCCGTTGAATCCGGCTGGTGGGGTGAAGGTGCAACTGGGTGGTGATTCTGCCGCGGTGATCCGTCGCCCGACTCCTGGTGTCGTGTCCAGGCCGCTGGGCCGTCGAGTTGGCGTGGTTCTGTCGGAGCCGCGTCATGGCGTCGTCGGTTTGAAGTTGGATGTTCGCACTGTTGATGACGAGGGCGCAGATGCCATTCAGGCAATGTGTGGCGATCTGAGTATGCCGCCAGTGGTGTGCATCCGGCTGGGGTCGACGCATCAGAAGATGCGCGTACCACAGCCGTTGTTCCTGTCGGTGCTTGACGTGGCCGAGGTTGACATCAATCACCAGTGGGGCGGCGGGGAGATTTCACACCAAGTTGACGGGGATGAAGTAGATCCCCCCGCGCCCGGTCTGTTCATCCCCCTGTTGACGAGGGCGGATATAAACGCTTTCTTCGCTACTCGAGCGGCCGTAAATGCTGGTGGGCTTACCCGCCTTGACATCAATCGTAGGTACGACCTCGCGGGCACTGCGGGATAAGAGGGGGCCACATGAGGCAGCACAGCGAGGCTCTTGAGGATGTGCTGACTGGTTCGTTTGAGCGCGAGCTGACGGTGAATGTGTTCAATGGTCCCGATCGGATGCTTGAGGGCATCCGGTTTGAGTCGTGGCAGTCGGATTCGGATCTTGGCCGGCGCGTGTGTTCGTCGGGGTCTGGTGCCGTGGTTCATGCGCCAGTAGACGGTTCGTCTCTTGTTCCCGTGGGTACGGAAGGGTTCCTGTCCCCGTTCCGCGCACGCGTCGAGCCGGTTATGACGATACGGGCGGGCGGGTTTTCTGAGTCCGTTTCATTGGGCATGTTCCGGGTCACGTCGGTCCCTTATGCGTCCGATTCGGTAGCGGCCGTTCAGGGCCGCGAGGTTGTGGTGGCTTCTCGCGTTGGGCTGAAGTTTGATTCCCTGGAAGCCGACATTGACCGTTGGGGGTTTCAGTTCCCAGAACAGTCAGCGGCGGGCGCTTCGGCGTTTGATGAGATCCGCCGGCTGACCGGTATGCCGGTTGAGCAATCCGTTGCGGATGTGCCGTTGCCGTCTCTTAAGGTTTGGGAAGCGAAGCAGGGTGGCCGCTTGGATGCGGTGCTTGAGCTTGGGCGCGTCCTGGGTGGTTCGGCTGTGGTGAACAGTCGCGGCGCGTGGGTGATCATCTCGGATGTCGTAGGTGAGCCTGTTGCGACGCTGCGACTGGGGACGTCGGGGACTGTGCTTGATGTGGCAGACGAGATCGACACGGACACGGTTTACAACGAGGTGGTCGGGTCATTTGAGGATGAGGCTGGCCAGCCGTTCTATTCGGTGGCCCGCGTGACTACGGGGCCGCTTCGTGTTGATGGGCCTTATGGGGCGAACACTCGCTACTACTCGTCTGATCTCGTGACGACGCAGGGCCAGGGAGACACGGCGGTTCAGTCTGTTCTGGATCAGTCGATTGGTTCTCAGCAGTATGACGTACAGATTCAGTGCCACGTCAACCCGCTTGTTGAGGTGGGTGACGTGGTGGCGTTGGATGGCTGGAAGCGTCCACTGGTTGGCCAGCTTCGCAAGGTCGCCCTCTCGGGTGGCGCGTACATGAACGTGACGATGCGGGTTTCTCGGGAGCTGTCATGAGCAACGCTGAGACAGTTGCCCGACAGTTGGCGGCACGTGGGTCGGTGCGTTCGGAGACGGCGATCTTCGTCCGCATGGAGGGCCGGTTTGCGGTCGTCAACATTGGGACTTCAACGGTGACGATTCCGTGTGTCGGTTTCTACCCGCCTGCTGTGGGTATGGCGGTGCGCGTTGACTGGGTGAACGGTTCGCCTGCCGTCTCGGGGCCAGTGACACCCCTGAGTCCTTTGGGCACAATCACGGGCACAGGTTCACCCAAGGCGACCGTTTTGGTGGATGGCGTTGAGTACATGTTGTACTACCGCGATGGGTACACGCCCGTCGTTGGTGACCCGGTGGAAGTCAACTGGGCAACAGGTGTCATTCAGGGCAAGGTCACCGGGACTGATGCACCGGTCCCGCCCGGGACTGGCGGGGTCGGTTCGGGTCCATTTCAGGTGACGGTGCGGGCTACCAACAGTGGCCGTTACGAGTCTTCATGGTGGGGCAACGACCCCTGGGCTTCTGCTCACAACGACGGCATCTGGGTGTATGGCGACACGGTTCGCGATGCGGTCGGGTCGGGGACGGTGACGGGCATCCAGATATATCTGCCGCTGGTGCAGCAGGTTGGCTCGGCGTCCATTGGTGTGCATCCGCATTGGGCCATTCCGGGCGGTCCCCCTTCTATCTCTTCCTTGATCGATCTCCCGCAGGGTAGCCGTGCCGGGTGGGTTTGGCTTCCGGTTGGGTTTGGAACCTATGTCGCGGCTGGCGGTCGCGGTATTGGGGTTGCGGATGGCGGTTACAACATCTGGCGCGGTACGGCCGGGGATGCGCTCTCCGGTGCCCTCCTGATCAGCGGTACGCGCTGAACCATTCCTATTTCTTGAACGCTCGCCTAAAGGGTGGGCGTTTTGTGTTTCTAAGGGGGCCGCATGGCTGTTGATTCTTATGATGCTACGACCGGGAGGCCCATCTTTCTGGATACGGGCGCGCCTGATACCGGTGTGGACCCGACCGCTGCTGGCATTTATGCCGCCGATGTGGGTAACCGTATTGTGCGGGCGAACCTGGCGGGTCTAGATGCGTACCCGTATGAGCGTGCGGGGCTTGCTGGCCACGCCTTGGACACCGACACGGATTATGTGCATGACGGTTCGGGCTGGCTTCGCATTCAGCGGGTACATGCGTTTTCTGCTGGGTCGGCTGCGATTGCCGCGTCGGGGATTACGACGGTGCCGCTTCCCGCGGGCAGGTTCTCTGTGCCTCCTGTCATCGTGGCGACGGTTATTGGTCACCCGAATGTGTGCGTTGTCCACTATGGGTCTCGGACAACGACGGGCTTCGATGTTCGGGTTTACACGCTTGGTGGCGGTCAGGTCGCGGCGGACATTCACTGGACGGCCGTGCAAATGCTGTCCGGTGCGGCGGCGGGATAGGGGTAACCGGCATGAGCTACCTAATTCCGGGGCCGTATACCGGCACGTCTTCTCGCGACGCGCACCTTCGCCGCAATCCGCCGTCGAGTGAGCCGGGGACGGATTACTACATGCCGACTGGGACGCCTCTGGGTGCACCAACGTATTGCCGGGTTGTTGACATTGGCGGCAACGTCGATTGGGCGACCGGGCGGTACATCACCCTTGACGATGGCACCCGTTGGATTCGCTACCTGCACAACTCGCGCATCGTCGCGTCGATTGGTCAGCAACTGGACCCCGGCGAAGTCTTTGCCATTTCGGGCGCGTCCGGTTACGGCTCCGAGTTCTTCGGTGAGCCGTACCGCAATGACGCTTTCTGGTCGAACACGGGCGGCGATCACGTACATGTGACCGCATTCCGTGGGCGCGGCTACACATTCGGATCGTCCGGGACGGTCGATTTCCATGCACTGACTGGCGGCACTGCTGCTGGTGGTTTCGCGTCTGAGGAGGACGACATGACACCTGAACAGGATCGGCGGCTCGAGGCCGTATACCAGGCGCTTTTTGGCCCGGCGAACGTCCCGGCCAACACGACGGGAAAGATCACGTGGGCTAAGCCGTATGGCGAGAAGCCTGGCGAGGCGTTCTACGGCCTTCTCGATGTCGCGATCTACTCGCAGCAGCTTTCTTCCCAGGTCGCGGGAGTCCTTGCCGCGTTGCAGGCCGCGGTTGCGCAGCTTTCCGCGGGGTCTGGTGTCGCTCTTGACATGAAGGCGATCGAGGATGCGGCCGAGCGGGGCGCGAGGGATGCCCTTGATGGCCTGACGCTCACCGCAAACACTGACGGCTGATGCCTCCGGAGGCGTGGGGCGCGTTGGGTGTCCTGGGTGGTGCTGTCATGACCGCGATAGTGGCGTGGGCGAATAGCAACCGTACATCGAAGGCTGATGCTGGCACGTTGGCGTTGTCGATGGTGACCCGGTTGGATGCGCGGGTTGAGGTTTTGGAGCGTGAACGGAATGCGTACCGGTCTTGGTCGCATGTTCTGTGGGCGCACATTTATGACGAGCAGGTGCCTCGTCTTCCTGGTCCTACTTGGCCGGAAGATTTGGCGCGTTGAAGGAGAAGCAAATGAGCAAGTACGCAAGCAAGGGTTTCTGGGTTGACGCGTTCGATCGGGCAGTGTCCACGGTCGCACAGGCGGCGGCGGCTGTTCTCACCGCGAACGTGACGGGCCTCCTGGATGTTGATTGGCCACAGATCGCATCCGTGGCTGGACTCGCTGGCCTGGTTTCTGTTCTCACTTCGGTCGCATTCCGAGGCAAGACTGATGAGCCTGCTGTTGAAGAGGTGCCGTACAGCGACATCAAGGATGCAGTCCTGTTCGCACACGCACAGCTCGGCCCGGATGAGCAGAACGCGGACATTCAGGCGGCAATCTCCCGCACCCATTGACACCAACAACATGAGAGGCGGGAGACGCGATGGCTAATCGTCTTGTTGCTGTAGATGACGCGGACTACCGCCTGCCGGAACCCGTGATCAACGCGCTCACTACCACGCTCGGAGGAACCTTCGTTGCGAGCATCATTATGGTCGGCGCGGGGATCGATACAACCGGAGTCGCAGACTCAACTACTGCCATCCAAAACCTGCTCAACGCCGCGCCATCTGGATCTACCGTCCACTTCCCGGCTGGTCACTACAAACTGACGGATGCCCTAGTGGCCAGTAAGCCTCTCACGATCACCGGATTCGGTGCCCGCATCACCCAGAGCGTGGGCGGAAAAGCGGGTCTCGAGATTACATCGAGTGATGTCACAGTGCGCGGCATCCGGTTCACGGGTGCACAGTTTGCGTCGCTTGTCTCTGGCGAAAGGGCGATCTACCCACACGGAAGCACGTCAGCGGCCCCAATCGAGAACGTCACAATCGAGCAGTGCGTGTTTGACACGTGGGGGCAGGGGGCACTGTGGGCACAGTACTGCGATGACATCCAGGTCACACGGTGTGTGGCATATGACATTCGGTACGCCGGCTTGATGTTCTTGTCCTGCACGGATGGGAAGGTCACGAAGAACAAGATCTCAAACGTGACCGCGACCCCGAACGCATACGGAATTGCGGTCAGCCATCTTGAAGTTGGGACACTGGCGGATAACCCCCGATCTACGGATTTCGTGATCGAGGGAAACGCGATCGATGGCGTACCGTTCTGGGAGGGCATTGACACCCACTCGGGTGAGCGCATCACTATCGCCAACAACACTGTGCGTAACGCGATGATTGGTATCGCTGCGGTCGGCTCCGGGTGGGGCGGCAACAAGTACGGCCCCCATGATGTGCAGATCGTGAGCAACACGATTACCCACCCGTCCACATCAGGATCGGGCGGCAGCGGAATCCTTTTCGCTGGCGAGAACACGTCGACGGGCGTTTCGGCCGACGCCGCGACCGGATCGATTATCGGGAACACTGTTCGCGGCATGGGGGTGGACACATTCGGGCTGGGTGGCATCCGGTTCAATGACACCGTGGGGTTGGTCGTCACGGGCAATACGATCGTGGAACCGACCCGCGAGGGCATTTCGATCTATCACGACAACCGCGGATTTGTTGTCACGGGTAACACGATCGTTGACCCGTGGACAAGCACGGCAGGACGCGCCGTTGGCGTTTTCGTCCAGTCGTCACACAATTACGGTGTCGTCATCGGAAACCATGTGCGGCGCGAGTCGAAGACTGCGACCAACGTTCTCAACTATGGCGTCGAGGTCACGAACGTCACCCCGAACACGATCACGATGCTGGGTAACGACTGGTCTGCTGGGGTTGACGGGACGATTCTGGATTCCGGCAACATCACCGCCGTTTCTTTTGACGCGTCACTGGTCACGGTGGGCAAGACTGGGGAGAAGGTGGGATTCTGGGGCGTCACCCCCGTGGTTCGCCCGACCGCTTACACGCAGACCTATTCAACGGCAAGCAAGACCCACGCGGCGTACACCGCTAATGACAAGTCTGCCGCCTTCACGGCAACCCCTGCGGCACTGGGGGACGCGGCCACGCTTGCCGACTTGAACGCCTTGCGTGTTGCAGTGGAGAATCTGCGACTTCACCACGAGTCGACAGCGAAAGTTGTGAACTCGGTCGTCGACGACCTACAGGCTACTGGTCTTGTCCAGTGACTCTTGAAACGCCCCCACCCGGGTTTCGGGTGGGGGCGTTTCTGCGTTGGGCGTGCGCGCAGAGATCACCCAGGCCGCGACGAGCAGCACCCACATCAGGCGGTTGTCGTTCACGTCGCCAGAGACCAACGAGTTCAGGAGAGTGAACACGAACAGAACCAGAAACGTCGCAGACTGCGCCGTACCGGAAACCTTCACGTACCGAGTGATTGCCATGCTCGCCAAAATGATGAAGGTGAGGCCCGCAGCCCAACCCGCCTCAAGCGTGATTTCAATGATGCTGTTGTGTGGGTAGGTTGCGGTAGTCGCAGTCGCGCCATCCCCGGCGAAAGCTTTGCCGAAGTAGCCCCACCCGCCACCAAGGGGGAGATTTGTCGCATGGGACACTGCAACGTCCCAGAAAGTTCCCCTCGCGCCAGCCGACGTATCCGTCTCCCCCTCAAGGAACGTCACAATGCGGGTTATCCCACCCGCGCCCCCCTGAGCGGCCAGGAGTACACCCCCAGTCGCCACCCCGGCCAACAACGTAATGGACCGGAGCCGGCGACGCCCAAAGGCGGGCGTTACCAGAAGTGCCACCGCCACGCCCGCGGCCGCAGCAATCGCGGGTCCACGCGAACCCGTGTTGAGCGCTGTGATGATCATGAACCCCGCTAGCACAAAAAGGCCGATACGGGTGGCTAGATTCCGATTTCCGATCATCGAGTAGAGAGCAACGGCGATGACCCCGGCAAGGATCATTCGCGAGGTGGCGATTGTGTTCGTTCCCGGGAGCATGACTACTGCACTCCACTCCGCGGGGCGCGCAGGCGACACGAAAACAAGGATGGCGACCACTGCGCCGATGGCACCGAGGGTGATCAGAAATGCGTTGCGTCGTCGCGGGGTGTCAAGCAGAAAGACTGCTGCGCACATGCCAAGCAGCGTGAGGGTGTAAAAGTAAGACGATTTGCTTTCGCCATACCCGGTTGACATGAGCGCCACGCCCGGAAGGGTGGACACGGCGAGCAACACCGGAACACCAATCGCTTTGGGGATGAAGCTTGATCGCAATGCGGTAGCCATCGAAACCAACGCCAGCAGGATGGCCAACGCAAAGGTGAGATCGAGTGGGAGCCACGCGAGCAACGGGTGTGACTTCAGCGACCCCGCGTTTACGAAAAGACCAAGCGCGACGGGGCCGATAACGCTCGAGCGGCTGTCCGATGTTGCGCTCGAGTTAGTCACGGGCGGCTAGTGCTCCGAGAAGAACCGACGCGGCTAGTGAGACCGCTGCACCAGATAAGCCAATGATGATCGTGAAGTCGTCACGTCCGAACACGGCGTGGAGCGCGAAGAAAGCGACCGAGACTGCCGCCACCCCGGCCCATTGGTTCATACCGCTCCGCATGTTCATAGCATACAGGGCGCATATCTCCGTGTCGGTGGCCTGGCGCACGCTAGATCACATGACTCCCGCCACGCTTCTCGCGTTCGAACGAGACAACCCCGGACACGCGACCACCAAATGGTTACGGATCCGCGATCAGCTCGGACTCACCGAAACGCGCTACTACCTCCTGTTGACCCGTGCTGCATCATCTGAGGCCGGAATAGCAGCAGACCCGGTGACCGCACGACTGGTACGCGATAGGGCTGCACGGAGGCGTGTGGAGCGTGAGAAGCGCATGTCCTCCACTCCCCCGGGCGGCTAGTTTTGACCGTGGGATACACCTGGGGATACACCTAGATGTCGTATT
>NZ_JBEGIJ010000002.1:0-1795 GCF_040675825.1 Microbacterium sp. LWH12-1.2 | reverse complement strand
TCTTCACGAGGAACGAGGCGGCGACCATGCGCACGCGGTTGTGCATGTAGCCGGTGCGCCAGAGCTCTCTCATTCCAGCGTCGACGAGGGGGACGCCGGTGCGACCGCGCTGCCAGGACTCCAGATGCGCCTGGTCGAGGCGCGGCCACGGAAACGCATCGAACTCCCGACGCAGATTCTCCGTGGCAAGGCCCGGGAAGTGGTACAGCGTGTGCCAGGCGAACTCACGCCACCCGAGCTCCGACAGGAACCCTCCGGCGCCGTCGACGGCGGTGGCTTCGTGCCAGACCGTGAAGGGGCTCAGCTCGCCCCACCTCAGCCGTGGGGACAGCAGCGATGTCGCACCTGCCGACGGCTCGTCCCGAGCGCGGTCGTACGCGGGGAGGTCCTCCTCGAGAAACGAGCGAAGTCGTCGTCGAGCGGCCGGCTCGCCGGGCTCCCACGTCTCCCGAAGTCCTTCTGCCCAGTCGGGTCGTGCGGGCAGCAGTTCCCAGTCGTCAAGCGCGTCGGATGCCGCATCCGATCGCCATCCGTCGATCTCGCGCGGCTCCGCAAGGGGCATACGGGGCGTCGGCATGGCGAGGCACGCGCGCCAGAAGGGGGTGAATACCGAATAGTGCGTCCCGCCGCCGGTCGTCACGGTCCACGGCTCGTGCAGCAGCGAGGCGGCGAACGACGCGACCTCGATGCCGTCCGCCCGCAGCGACGACTTCAGATCCGCATCGATGGCACGTTCCGCGCCCCCGTAGCGTCGGTTCCAGAACACCGCAGCGGCACCGACATCGTTCACGGCTTCACGCAGGATGCGGTCTGCCGGCCCTCGACGCAGGATCAGTTGTGCGCCGCGTTCGCGCAGCCGCTCCGCGAGGGATGCGAGCGAGTGATGAAGCCACCACCGCGCGGCACCGCCCAGCGAGCGAATGCCGGGTGAGTGCTCGTCGAGGACGTAGAGCGCCACGACAGGCTCGCCCCGCTCGATCGCTGCGTGCAGCGCGGGGTTGTCGGCGATCCGCAGATCATCGCGGAACCAGACGAGCGACGGGGATGTCACCGCGGACTCCTCATCCGGCGACGCCTCGCGGTCGAGGTCGTCTGTTCGCCGGTGGCCCAGAGGGCCCAGAGCACGAGCAGCGGCTGCAGGAACAGCCGGCCGAGTCGCTTGGCATCGGTGTCGAGCCCGGGCGTTGAGCGCTGGGTGCGCCACTGATGGACGTTGCCGGGGAACACGGCCACGAAGAAGGCGGCGGTCGCCCATCCGATTCGTCGTCGTTCCTTCGGCAGAGTGAGCAGACCAGCGGCGAGTGCGACTTCAGCGGCTCCCGAGGCGATGACGATCGCATCCTTGTCGAGCCGGGTCATCCGCGTCGCCCAGTCCGGCACGACGACGCGGAAGCCGCGCGGGGACACGAAATGCCCGATCCCGATTGCCCCCAGCGCGATCGCCAGCGCCCATCGTGCGATTGCTCTGCTCATCTCTTCACGCTACATGTGACACCTGGAGCCACTTCTTCACTTCATGAGCGGCGTTGCCTACCATCGTCACAACGGAGCGAAGCTCGCCGCGTCAGCGGGGCGGGCATCGAGGAGGCTGCATCATGACGACATTCCTGCTCATTCACGGGGGAGGCGACACCGGGTGGGCTTGGCATCGTGTGCAAGCCGCTCTGGAGTCACGAGGGCACCGGGTCTTCGCCCCTGACCTGCCAGGCGACGATGACTCGCTGACGCTGGACGACTACGCCGAGGCGGCCGTCGCCGACATCGAAGAAGGAACGAGCCTGGTTGTCGTGGGCAC